>JACQYS010000007.1 GCA_016208105.1 Desulfovibrio sp. | reverse complement strand
GTCGTTGGCCTGTCGTACGACGCAGCAGACCGTGTGCTGACCCAGACGCGGCCCGACGGCGAGGTCACGAGCTTTTCTTACGACAACAATGGAAATCTGTCGTCGCTGAGTCCGCCTGGAAGGCCCGCCCACCTATTCGAGCATACGCCGGTCGATCTGGAGTCGAAGTACACGCCTCCGGAAGCCGGCTTTACTCCGCGTGAGACCGAGACTTTCTATACCCTCGATCGCGAGGTCGAAGCGGTGGTGCTGCCGGACGCGAGAGTCATCGACCTCGACTACGACCCCGCGGGCCGGCTGAGCTCGGTGGTCACGAGCGCGGGCATCTATGGGTACAGCTATGACTTTGCGGACCGCGTCGAGACTCTCACCGCACCAGGCGGCGAGACTCTCGTGTTCGGCTACGACGGTAGCCAGCTAACCCAGTCGACCTGGGCGGGGACGGTGAGCGGCTCGATCACGAACGTCTACGACGCGGACCTGCGTCTCTCGACGCAGCTCGTGAACGGGGACTATCCCGTCGCGTACAACTACGACCAGGACTCGCTCCTCGAGTCATACTCGATCTCGGGCGCGGGAGGCACGCCGACCGCGACCTTAGTCACGACGAGGAATGTCCTAAATGGCCGGCTCGAGACCACGACCGCCGGCGTGGTGACCGACGAGCGGCACTACAACGGACACGGAGAGCTCGACCACTACACCGCGCGGGTGAGCAGCGTGGTCGTGTTCGAGGTCGACTATGTCCGGGACGGACTCGGTCGCATCGACGTGAAGACCGAGACGGTGAACGGCACCACGAAGGCGTTCGACTACGATTACGACCTCGCGGGCCGACTCACCGACGTCTGGGAAGACGCCGTGCTCGTCGAGCACTATGAGTATGATCCCAACGGAAACCGCACGCTCGGCGTGGTCCGCGGGGTTGCGTCTGTCGGGACCTACGACGACCAGGACCGGCTCCTGAGCTACGGCGACTTCGCGTACACGTACACCGCCAATGGCGAGCTACTCACGAAGACGGATACTTCGAACGGAGAGGTGACGCTGTACTCGTACGATGAGTTGGGCAACCTGCGGGAAGCCACGCTCCCGAATGGCGACCACCTCGAGTACGTGATCGACGGGTTGAACCGGAGGATTGGCAAGAAGGTCAACGGCACACTCGTACAAGGCTTCCTGTACGGTGACCAGCTCGACCCTATCGCCGAGGTCGACGGAACCGGGAATGTCGTGAGCCGGTTCGGTTACGGCACTGTGGGTCACAGCGCCGACACGATCGTGAAGGGCGGGAGGGCGTACCGGGTGATCATGGACCACGTCGGCAGCCCGCGGCTGGTGGTGGACCAACTCACCGGGGCGGTCGCACAGGAACTAGACTACGACGCCTGGGGCAACACGCTCGTCGACTCGGCGCCAGACTGGCAGCCGTTCGGATTTGTTGGCGGAATAGACGATCGAGAGGCGATGCTTGTCCGATATGGCCTACGCGACCTTGATTTGTCTACGGGCCGATGGGTAGCACCCGACCCAGTCGGCTTGGGCGCCGGCTCGAATCGTTTTCTGTACGGGTTCGGGGATCCAACCAATCGCATTGACCCCTCGGGCGCTGCGGTGCGGGTGAGGGCTGGGAAGGGCGTTGACCTCTCCAAACTGAAGATGTCGCCGGAGGGTGTGCTTACTCTCGCTCTCCAGCACATTCAGGAGAACTCAAAGCTGAAAGACTGGTTCAACGAGTTGCTTAACAAGAAGAACAAGTCACTTGAGGACCTAATCTGCGGCGATCTCGACGTTGATATCACGATCTGGAGCAAGTCAGGCAATCAGACCAAGTACGATTCGGTCTTCCTGGGAGCATCGGCAGAGCAGGCGAATCGCTCTATTGGTATGGAGGCCGCTCAGTTCGATCCTCTGCTTTGGACCTCCGCGTCGGATGTGTTCGACGCGGCGTCTAACATGATCCATGAACTGGCTCACTTCGTCGAGGCTTACTCGCTTGGCGGAACCTGGCCTGATGTACCGGGCGATACCGGTCAATGGGTAGAGGATCAGCTTGTCTCGCTTGAGTAGCATCGTCCAGTCGTTTTGGGCGGGTGAGAAGCATCGGGAATTCGAACTTGCCCCATGGACAGCGGCTGCTGCCTGGTTGTTCTACGCGTTTGTCGCTTCGGCTCTCGACCCTATCCAGTTCGTCATCAAGAAAACTGGGTGTCCCACCTCGTTTGAGTCCGCTGTGCTAAAGGCCATGACGTTCGTACAGGGTTGGCCGTGGCTCCTTCTCGTGCTCCCGATTCTCGGGTCTGCCCTCGACTTCGTAGGGTTTCTCGAGATACGCAACCGGCGGCGGATTGGCGTGGGACTTGTCATCTTGGTAGGCTTCGTTGAGTTAATAGCGGCCGGTGTGGTTGCGAGAGCCAAGGCCGATGGCGCCATCTTTCCGCCTTGGTCCTTCTAGTCAAGCCGTGCCCAGCAGCAGATTCTAGCCGTGCCCGCAGCAGAGCAGATTCAAGCCGTGCCCCCCTGTGACCCGTGCCCAGCAGCAGATTCAAGCCGTGCTGGCCAGCAGCAGATTGCAGATTCAAGCCGTGCGAGATTCAAGCCGTGCCCCGTGCGAGATTCAAGCCGTGCCCCGTGCGAGATTCAAGCCGTGCCGCCCGTGCGAGATTCAAGCCGTGCCTCCCAAATTCAGGCCGTGCCCTCCCAAATTCAGGCCGTGCCTCCCAAATTCAGGCCGTGCCCCCCTGTGTCCGATTTTCGCTGAGCCCCCAAATTCAGGCCGTGCCCCCCTGTGTCCGATTTTCGGTGGCCGGTCGGAAATGTTCAGTATCGACTCACCTGAGTTGGCTGTAACAGCGGGGGCCCGCTGTTACAGCCCGGCGCCGAATTCGGGTTGCGGACGACGCTGGCGGAGCTCTTCGCGGCGCTCGAGAGGGCACTTCCTGACGCTGAGGACGAGCCCCTCCGACTCGGCGACACCGCGGGTCGATCGGGAGGCGCTGCGGGGCCTCAGTCCATTCGGAGCTCGCGCGAGCGAGCTACGTGGCGATGAGTCCCTGTCTCACGTAGGTGCTCGGCCTGAAGGCGTCGACGCCCGCCGGCAGCGGCGCGAGCTCGAGGATCTCGGTCTCGATGAAGTCCTCGCGCCGAGGCTCGAGGCCGGGCTCTGCTTTTCGGAGGACGCGAGCAAACGCGCGACGGTTGAATCGCTTGAACTCGTGTCCGGCGTTGAGGAGTGGCCAGGCGACGAGCCCAGGCCAGTCACGATATTTCTCCACCAACCTGGCGTCCGCGGGATTCAGGAGAGTGTAGCGGATGCGGCCTGCGAACGCTTCGTCATCGAGGATCTCTTCGGCGGAGAATCGTCGTGGGAACACGGTCCCGGAGCGTCCCCGGTGCACGTTGATCTCACGAGCGAGATTTCCGATGAAATACTCGAGGAACGCGGAGAGGTCGCCTCCTTGGTCCTGCACGACCATATGCCAATGGTTCGAAAGCACGAGGCAGCCACAAGACCGGTGTGGCGGAGCGGGTGACCGTCCACTACAAGTTCCATCCGTTGTGCGGGCAATCCCTCGAAGTGTACTGGGAGGCGCGAGCTGGCAACGCCGTCTACACTCTCCACGTGGGTGGCGGGCGC
>JACQYS010000006.1 GCA_016208105.1 Desulfovibrio sp. | reverse complement strand
TGGGGTCACCCCACCAAACGGAAATTTACGCACGCTAAGGATTTCGTAGCGGTCGGAATCGGCCCTGGGCCACGAGTTTGTTGAGGCTCCAGACATAATTCCCTGTCAGGTTGATATGTTCCCATCCCAATGGCGACAAATGCCGCACCAGTTCAGAGGGGATCGGTTCCCCTCGCTCGCGGAGAGCCTCCAAAGCACGTTCCAGGTAGATGGTGTTCCAAAGGGTGATGGCAGCGACGATCAGGTTGAGGGCACAAGCGCGGTGGTTCTGATGCTCGAAGCCGCGGTCCCGCATCTCTCCCAGTCGGTTGAGAAACACCGCTCGGGCCAGGGCATTCCGGGCCTCCCCCTTGTTGAGGCCGACCTGCACCCGACGACGCAACCCGGAATCCTGGAGCCACTGGAGAATGAACAGGGTTCGCTCGATCCTTCCGACTTCCCGAAGGGCCACGGCCAAGCCGTTTTGCCTCGGATAACTTCCCAGCTTCCGCAACAGGAGCGAGGCCGTCGCTGTCCCGTGAACGATCGATGCCGCCAGCCTGGTCACCTCTTCCCAGTGACTCAAGATGTGCCCCTTCTGAATCGCCCCGCCGACCATGCCTTCCAGTGCCGGGTATTCCCCTTCCCGGTCAGGAAGGAAGAGCTTCTTATCGGCGAGATCCCGAATGCGCGGGGCAAACCGGTATCCCAAAAGATGGCAGAGACCGAAGACGTGGTCAGTGAATCCGGCGGTGTCGGTGTAATGCTCCTCAATCCGAAGATCTGACTCGTGATATAACAATCCGTCCAGGACGAAGGTGGCTTCCCGGATGTTGGCGTTGATGACCCGGCTGTGGAAGGGGGCGTAACGATCTGAGATATGGGTGTAAAGCATGACAGAAGGGTCAGTGCCGTATTTCAGGTTCATCTGACCGGCCGGTTCCCCTCGGCCGCCGGCCCGGTATCGCTGCCCATCGGAGGAAGATGTGTTGCCTGCCCCCCAAACTATAGCCAGGGACTGCTGATGCTGGGCGTTGACCAGTTCCGCCAGGGCCTTTGAATAGGTTGCATCCCGGATGTGCCAAGCCGTCAGCCAGGCGAGCTTCGTGTAGGTCATCATAGGGCAGACCTCGGCCATCTTCGCCAGGCCGAGATTGATGCCATCCGCAAGGACCGCCGTCAGCAGGATCGCCGGATCAGAAGGCGATTCCCCGGTCTTGAGATTGGTGAAATGCCGCGTGAAGCCGGTCCAGCGGTCCACCTCCAGCAATAACTCCGTGATGCGGACATGGGGCATGAGCGCATAGACCTTGCGCATCGCGGCTTCGGCTTCATCGGGAACGAGCTTGTCCAGAGGCGTGATCTTCAGAACCCCTTTGGTAAAGGTCACATCCGGCAGTTGTCCGAGCGCCGCGAGCTTGTCGACAGCGACGAGCTGGGACCTGAGTTGCTCCATGCGCCCAGACAGGTATTTCTCTCTGTCCGGTTCCACGGGAAGGCTGAAGCCATCATGTTTCAGTTGTTCAAATGCCTCTGGAGACAAGATGTATTCTTTGAAATCATTGAACTGGCGGCTTCCGGACACCCACAAATCCCCGGACCGAAGGGCATTTTTCAATTCAGCGAGGACACAGAGTTCGTAGAATCGCCTATCTATCACCGTTCCCGAGAAGAGCAGCGGTTTCCACCGTTTCCGAATGAAGTTCCTTGGCGCGTCCGCGGGAACCTCGCGCACGTCTGAGGCGTTCAACTGCCGCAGGAGGTGAATGGCTTGCAGGAGACCCTCCGCGCCGGGGGCAGACCTGAACTCGAAGGTCTCGAGGAAAAGCGGTGCATAGCGTCGGATCTGGGAGTATGAGGTTCCGATCAGACTCAGAGAGTCGTCCATGGTGGGTTTGACGATCCCGTCGGCCTCGGTCACACTCGCTTCGAAGGTTTCCCACGGGAGAATCGCTTCAATGGCGGTAAATGGGTCCTCCCCGGTTCGCCTGGCATCGAGAAGAGCCTGCCCGACCTTCGCGAAGATACGAATTTTCTCGTTGATCGTCTGGGCAGACTCCAGGAAGGCCTCCTCATGCTTTCTTTTGGCCCGGGCGAAGAGCTTTCCCATGATTCGATCGTGCATGGTCAGTATCTCATCCGTCAGTGTGGCCCGTGTTTCCAGGAGAAGCGCGACCAGAAGGGCATAGCGCTGGGCCTCATCAAACCGCCTCATATGCTGAAGAGTGGTGCGTTCAGCCATGCGCGCCAGCTTCAGAAGTCGGTTCCGGTGAACCGCATGTTCGAGGCCGGGGGCCAGGTCGAGGGATCGGACCCGGTGAAGGCGAGCCAGCAAGGTGTTCATGTGGCGCGGTCCTGTCTTGGACACCGGAAGCCGCAACCAGGCCAACACGCTGATTTGCCGGTTTTCATACGGCAGGAACAAGGCTTCGAGCTGCTTTCGTTGTCCCATCGTCAAAGGACTGGTCAGGGCGGCGTAGATGTGACGAAGCGCACGAGTGGCCGTTTCCGCGCATAACCGCTCGATGACCGGCAAAGGAGGAACGATGATTCTCCGGGCTCTCACCTCGTTCAAAACCGCCCGTCCAAGAACCATGCTCTGATCGCTTTGCAGGGCAAAGGGCAGAAGCCATATCGACAACGACCGGTAATCGGCGACATTGAACTGGCGATACCCGTAGATGCCGATGATTGCCTGAAGGTGCTCCCTTCTCGTCTGATCTCGTCCCGCGTAATTGGTCCACAACCCTGGATCGATCATGAGTTGCCGAGATATCATCCCCAGCATACGTTGGTCTGGTGAATCATTTTGCCCGATAACCAGGCCGGGAAATCGAATAGAGCAAAGTTGCGCTGCAAAACCGAGACGGTTGGCATCTCCACGCCTTTGCCGGATGATGGCAAGATCCTGTGGCAACAAGGAATACAGCCTAATGAGCTCGCCTTCGTCCTCTGGAATGGCCACCAATTCAAGGAGTTGGGCAGGGGAGAAAAAATCGCGACGTGGCATACTGAGTTCTCCGATCCGTCATGATGGGGTATGCTTCAGTCTGACGTCAGGCACCTGCCCCGATCGCGTCAGAATAGGGTCTAAATATCACAAAAGTTGACACGTCGGGGAAATGATTTTAGAGTCTTTCCTGACACTGCCAGGAGGAACTTCATGCAAGGCAAACGCATCGGGTATATCCGCATCAGTGCCTTCGACCAAAACCCCGCCCGGCAATTGGAACAGGTTCAGGTCGATCGCACCTTCACGGACAGAGCATCGGGGAAAGACACCAAGAGGCTTGAATTAGAGGCGTTGTTGGCCTTTGTCCGGGAAGGGGATACGGTGGTCGTTCACAGCATGGACCGTCTGGCCCGCAATCTCGATGATCTTCGTCGGCTCGTGCAAGGATTGACCAAGGCTGGCATTCGGGTGGAGTTCGTAAAAGAAGGATTGGTCTTCACCGGCGACGATTCGCCTATGGCAACCCTTCTGCTGTCCGTCATGGGGGCCTTCGCGGAGTTCGAGCGCTCCCTCCTTCGGGAACGACAACGAGAAGGGATCGCCCTTGCCAAGCAACGAGGGGCTTACCGGGGAAGGAAGAAGGCGCTGTCGCACGCACAAGCGGCACATTTACGACAACGCGCAAGAGCTGGCGAGCAAAAGGCGCTCCTAGCGCGGGAGTTCGGGATCAGCCGAGAAACGGTCTATCAGTATATCCGCTCTGAGAGATGATTCCTGAATTCTACAAATTCCTTAGCGTGCGTAAATTTCCGTTTGGTGGGGTGACCCC